>NZ_JAGXJL010000190.1:0-541 GCF_019091475.1 Streptomyces sp. GbtcB6
TAACCGCCGCCGCCACCACCACCGCCACCGCCGCCACCGCGGTTGTCATCACGACGGCCGTAACCGCCGCCACCACCACCACCGCCACCGCCGCCACCGCGGTTGTCATCACGACGGCCGTAACCTCCGCCGCCGCGGTTGTCATCACGCCGGTCGTCACGCCGGCCATAGCCGCCACCGCCACCGCCACGGTTGTCGTCACGACGGCCGTAACCGCCACCACTACCGCCACGGTTGTCATCGCGGCGGCCGTAACTGCCACGATCCCCACGGTCGTTGCGGTCGCCGCGGTGTCCGCCACGCTCGCCGCGGTCACCGCTGTCCCGTTGCCGCTGATCGCGCTCCGGTCGGTCGTCGGGAGAGTTGGTGGACATGGTGACTCCTGTCTTCGGTACCGCAAGCATTGTAAAAACAAAAGGACCCCTGGTCCCAGCTGAACGCTGGGACCAGGGGTCCTCCAAAGATTGTTCGGCGGTGTCCTACTCTCCCACAGGGTCCCCCCTGCAGTACCATCGGCGCTGTAAGGCTTAGCTTCCGGGTT
>NZ_JAGXJL010000191.1:0-540 GCF_019091475.1 Streptomyces sp. GbtcB6
CGGGGTCGTCCGAACGGCGCAGCAGCGGCAGGAACGCGGTGGTGGTGCGGACCACGCCGATGACGTTGACGTCGAGGACGGCGCGGGCGTCGGCGGCGGTGAGGTCGCCGGGATCACCGAAGGGACCCTGGACCCCCGCGTTGTTGATCAGGACATCGATCCTGCCCTCGTGCTCGGCGACGTCCGCGGCGGCGGCGGCCACGGACGCGTCGTCGGTCACGTCGACGGGGACGAAGCGTGCGCCCAGCGCGGCGGCTGCCTCCTCACCCCGCTCACGGTCGCGGGCTCCCAGGAGAACGGTGTGACCGCACGCGATGAGGCGGCGGGCGGTCTCGCGGCCGATGCCCTTGTTGGCTCCGGTGATGAAAGTGATCGTCATGCCTTCGATAGTTGCCTTGACGAGGGAGCCGGACCAGGGACGCTTCGACGGTGGGAAGACCAGTACCACCCTCGCGCCCCCGCATGTGATCGGGGACGCGGGAGGATGGAGAGCATGACGACGACACCCCCCGGAGCTGGACTGGGCGCGATGATCCGCAC
>NZ_JAGXJL010000192.1:0-530 GCF_019091475.1 Streptomyces sp. GbtcB6
AATGTGCGACGGATTTACCTACCGCACGGCCTACACCCTTACCCCGGGACAACCACCGCCCGGGATGGACTACCTTCCTGCGTCACCCCATCACTCACCTACTACCACCTTGGATCAGCGGCTCCACCACTCCCCTTTGCCCGAAGGCTCCAGGGCGGCTTCACGGCCTTAGCATCAATGGGTTCGATGTTTGACGCTTCACAGCGGGTACCGGAATATCAACCGGTTATCCATCGACTACGCCTGTCGGCCTCGCCTTAGGTCCCGACTTACCCTGGGCAGATCAGCTTGACCCAGGAACCCTTAGTCAATCGGCGCACACGTTTCCCACGTGTGAATCGCTACTCATGCCTGCATTCTCACTCGTCAACCGTCCACAACTCGCTTACGCGGCTGCTTCACCCGGCAGACGACGCTCCCCTACCCATCACAGCAGGCGTTGGCCCTATTGCTGCAATGACACGACTTCGGCGGTACGCTTGAGCCCCGCTACATTGTCGGCGCGGAATCACTAGACCAGTGAGCTATTA
>NZ_JAGXJL010000193.1:0-515 GCF_019091475.1 Streptomyces sp. GbtcB6
CGAGGCCGATCTGCGGGAGACCAAAGCCGGAAAGATCGTCGTCAAACCGGGCTGTGACATGAAGTCGCCGCACGAACTTTGGTCCGATCCCGTCGAGGCCGAGGCGCTGAAGGATCGACTCGACGATCTGCACCGGGCGAAGATCCGGCTCGCTGATGAGGTGCTCGTAGTCGGCGACTACATCGGAGACAGCACCCGAGCCGAAATCGCCTACGCCCGGTCGCTGGACAAGCCCGTGCGGTTCACGCACCCCGAAGTCGACCCTGACGCCTGACCGCCCGCTGCCACCTCGACAACCAGGACCGGCAGCCCGCCGCCTGACCGTCTCGCGGTGACTTCGGCCGCCACCCACCCCACACCCTCCGCAGGCACCCCTTGGAATTGATCATCTAGACCGGCCTGCGATTCCAAGGGCTCCGTGGTGTAGGGCGCCTACGACACTGCGCCGTGGTCGGCCGGGGGCTGTTCATCGGGGGTCTGTTCGGTGCGCGAGGCGGCAGCGGCTTCGAGTTCGG
>NZ_JAGXJL010000194.1:0-512 GCF_019091475.1 Streptomyces sp. GbtcB6
GCGGTGGCCCGGTCGTACCTGAAGGAGACGGCCGGCATCGAGATCGTCTCGCACGTGGTCGAGCTGTGTTCGGTGAAGGCCCCGCAGGGTGTGTACCCGACGCCGGGGGACGTGGAGAGGCTGGACGCCGACCCGTTGCGCTGTCTGGACGCGGATGTGTCGAAGGCGATGGTGGCGGAGGTCGACCAGGCCCACAAGGACGGTGACACGCTGGGTGGTGTGGTCGAGGTGCTGGCCTACGGCGTGCCGGTCGGGCTGGGCTCGCACGTGCACTGGGACCGGAAGCTGGATGCCCGGCTCGCCGGTGCCCTGATGGGTATCCAGGCGATCAAGGGTGTGGAGATCGGTGACGGTTTCGAGCTGGCGCGGGTGCCTGGTTCCAAGGCGCACGACGAGATCGTGAACACGCCTGAGGGGATCCGGCGGGTCTCCGGCCGGGCGGGTGGTACCGAGGGTGGGCTGTCCACGGGTGAGCTGCTGCGGGTGCGGGCCGCGATGAAGCCGATCGCGAC
>NZ_JAGXJL010000195.1:0-509 GCF_019091475.1 Streptomyces sp. GbtcB6
CCGTCGGCGAACACCGCTCCGGTCGGGGTGAGGCGGGTGATGTCGGGCTTGGCGATCAGGTCGCCGTGGGCCAGGTGGTGCAGCACCTGGGTGTTCATGATCGGGTGGCTGGTCAGCAGGTCGTGGTCCGGGGCGGGCAGGCCGAGCCGGGTGAGGTCGCCGACCAGGGCGTCCACCAGCTGAGTCGGGTCGCTGGGCAGGCTGACGCCCTTGGGCGGGTCGACGTCTCCGCTGAGTACGGCGTCGGTGGGCAGGCCGAAGATGTGCTTGGGTACGTAGCGGTAGCCGCGTCGGACGGAGAAGAACGCCTGGTCGGCGTGGCGGGCGGCGTCGCAGGCGATGTCGACCCCGGAGTTGCCGGCGCCGACGATCAAAACCCGCTTGCCGCGCAGTTCGATGCCGTCGCGGAAGGTGACGGAGTGGCGCAGGTCTCCGGTGTAGGAGTCGGCTCCGGGCAGCGACGGCCTGTTGGGGTGCCAGGTGACGCCGGGGGCGGCGATCAGACCGTC
>NZ_JAGXJL010000196.1:0-508 GCF_019091475.1 Streptomyces sp. GbtcB6
ACGGCCAGGTTGATGGCGGCTTCGGCGGCGTGTGTCTCGCGCAGGGTGTTGAGCATCACGAAGTCGTGGATGATGCCCTGGATGCGGACGGCGGTGACGGGTACGCCGGCGGTGCGGAGGTTGTTGGCGTAGGCCTCGCCCTCGTCGCGCAGGACGTCGGCTTCGGCGGTGATGACCAGGGCCGGGGGCAGGCCGGTGAGCTGCTGGGTGGTGGCGCGCAGCGGGGAGGCGGTGATCTGGGCGCGGTCGGCGTCGTCGGTCGTGTACTGGTTCCAGAACCACTGCATGGCGTCGCGGCGCAGGAAGTAGCCGGTGGCGAACTGGTGGTAGGAGTTGGTGTCGAAGCTCGCGTCGGTCACGGGGTAGAACAGCACCTGCTGGAGCAGCGGGACACCGCCGCGTTCCTTGGCCATGAGGGTGAGGGCGGCGGTCATGTTGCCGCCGACCGAGTCACCGGCGACCGCGATCCGGGTGGCGTCCAGGCCCTTGGCGGTGCCCTGCTCGACGA
>NZ_JAGXJL010000197.1:0-497 GCF_019091475.1 Streptomyces sp. GbtcB6
CGGCTGGAACATTGTCGAGAGTCCCTCTACCAAAAGTCTTTGTAGCAGGACATGTAGGTTTATCATGCTTCAAACTAAATTTGATGAGCTTAGAATGTCTGATAATGAAACTTTAACTGAATTCTATGAAAAATTATCTGACATTGCTAATGAATATTTTGCTCTTGGAGAAAAGCTTGATGATTCTGTTCTTGTGAGAAAAATTGTTAGAGTACTTCCAGAAAGGTTTGATACTAAACTTTTGGCAATGGAGGAAGCTAAAGATTTTAGCACTATGAAGGTGGAAGAATTGATGGGTTCCTTACGTACTTTTGAATTAAATCAACAGATTAAACAAAAGGACAAACCCAAATCCATTGCTGATAAAGGTAAAAGTATTGCTTTGAAAGTTGCTGATAATGAAAATTCTGATAGTGAATGTGATGATGAGATTGGTTTATTAACTAAGAATTTTCAGAAGTATATGAAAAAGATGGGAAATAAAAAGAATATTTCGA
>NZ_JAGXJL010000198.1:0-481 GCF_019091475.1 Streptomyces sp. GbtcB6
GGAACCACAAACGCTGCTGCGCGAACGACGCCTCGACCCCCGCCACCCCACGCTCAACCCGCCGCAACTGCGGCATCGCGGCGGCAGCTACGCCGATCTCACGCGCCAGTCCGCGGACCGTCGCCTCCTCGAAGACCTTGCGGACGGGAACCTCGACAGAGAAACGTTCTCGCAGCCGGGCGACCACCTGGGTCGCAAGGAGGGAATGGCCACCGAGTTCGAAAAAGTTGTCGTCAATACCCACCTCGTCCCGGCCGAGAAGGAGCTGCCAGATGTCCGCGATGATTTGCTCCGTCTCGCTGCGCGGAGGGGTGAAGGGAGCGGCGATCCGCCGCCGGCCTTCGGGCTTGGGAAGCTCCCGGCTGTTCACCTTGCCGTTCTGCGCAAGCGGGATGCCGAGAAGAAACTCGTCGGCGTCCATCAACGGCAACGCGTGGACGGTAGTCTCTGGCTGGTCGACGATGTGAGCCAGAAGGTTGTG
>NZ_JAGXJL010000199.1:0-477 GCF_019091475.1 Streptomyces sp. GbtcB6
CCTGCACACCGCCGAGGGCTCCTTCGCCAGTGCGCTGGCGACCCTGACGGCCACTACTTTGCTCGGGCGTTTGTTGTGCACTTGGTGGATTTCCACGAGTGCGCACCATGGGTGTGAACTATGAATTCTTCCATGAGATTTTACACAGTGGTTAGACACATAATAAAAGGTGTTGATATCAATTTTCATGACAAAATGATTAGTATATTTTTTTTAATAATTTTTTAACTAGTTAGAAGGGAAAAAATCATAAAAAAAAAATATACTAATCTTTTTGGCATGAAAATTGATATCCACAATTTTTTTAATGTGTCTAAGCACTGTGCAAAATCTCATGGATAAATTCAAAGTTTTGCCCGGGCGTTGCTTGTGCACTGTGCACCCACTCTTAGTGCACCAAGGCACAACAAGGGCACTGTGCACCCACTCTTAGCGCACCAAGTGACAACAAGGCCGTGTGATAACCGCACAACAAGT